>NZ_JNCK01000002.1 GCF_000731955.1 Halomonas zincidurans B6
CTACGGTAAGCCCGCGCCATGTTGGCCTTCTCTACCACGGCCTCCATGAGCAGGACGGGCTCCGCTTTCGTCCACGATGACGACGCCGGGACCGTCTCGACGCTCACCGGCCGGGACTCGGGGTACCGCCCCTGCCCCTCTGGGTGGGTGACCGTATTCGGGTCTTTGTCTGTCTTCACGATCGATCCTCGAGATGTCATCGCCTACTCGCGGTTCTTCATGTTCGGCCCTTGGTGCCGGGGTGAATCGACACTTACTATGGCCTCGGCTGACGTCTGGCAGTCCATCCCGTCGCCTCGCGACGCCGGTAGCACAGCGGCAGACCACCCGACCTCCCAGGGTAAGACGCGCGACGTTGTTCGGCGCATCCTTGCGCCTCACCTTTCAGGCTGACGCTCAAATTCGTTCCCGACGAATTGGTCCCGCTTATGCCTGTCGGATCTACGCCATGACGTTCCGTGCAAGTATTGGGCTTTGATGAATTGGGCCATCTCACCCCATCATGACGCCTCGTATCCGCTTCCTGTTCAGCTGGGCGCCCCCGTCGAGCCCGCGTTTTGCCTCGGGCTTCCTTCAGATTCCCCTTCGCAGGAGACACCCTTGCCGTCGGCTAGCACTTCCCCTTGCCGGGCGTGCAGGGGACTTTCACCCAGGTCATCCCGGAGCACCACCTCCGGGAACAGTGCCAGTCAGGCACTGCGCGCCATGCCTGGCGCACGATAATAAAACGCCCGCGCGGGGCGGGCGTTAGATGCATCGAAGCGAGAAGTACGTCAGTCGGTCGACTGATCGGGGGTAGTAGGCTCGGCATTCACCTGATCGGGCGCCGGCTTGCCCTTCATCTTGCGCATCGCGGCCATGGCCGGCCCCGACACCACATAGCAGGCAAACAGCGTCAGCAGCATTACCGACGGCTCGAGCGAGATCACCACGAAGCCCAGCACGATCGCCAGCAGGGCCACGAACGGCACCGGCCCCTTGAGATCGACCTCCTTGAAGCTGTAGTAGCGGATATTGCTGACCATCAGCACGCCGGCACAGACCACCACGAAGGTCATCAGCAGCTTGAAGGCGTAGGCCTCAATATCGAAGTTGTGAAAGACCCAGACACAGCCGGCGACCAGGGCGGCGGCCGAGGGGCTGGGCAGACCGATGAACCATTTCTTGTCGGTGGAGCCGATCTGCACGTTGAAGCGCGCCAGACGCAGCGCCGAACAGGCGACATACAGAAACGCGGCGATCCAGCCGAATTTGCCGACATCCTGCAGAATCCAGGTGAAGGCCACCACCGCCGGCGCCACCCCGAACGAGAGCATGTCGGCCAAGCTGTCGTACTCGGCGCCGAAAGCGCTCTGGGTATTGGTCATGCGAGCGACCCGGCCATCGACGCCATCAAGCACCATCGACACGAACACGGCGATGGCCGCGGCCGAAAAACTGCCATTGATCGCCGCGACTACGGCAAAGAATCCCGAAAACAGCGCCGAGGTCGTGAACAGATTGGGCAACAGGTAGATGCCGCGTCGCCGAACCTTCTTGCCATTCTCGACGGTTTCCTCGACGACGTCGGTCTCGCGCGCGAAATCGGCAAACTCGTTGCTGGAGGCCGAGGCCTTGTTCTCGGGCTTGTCCTGCTGGGCGTCCTGGGTCATTGCTCTCATTCCGTTGCCAACCTGCATGTCGTCTCATTCTACACACTAGCTAGGCTAACGATAGGCATCGCACCCTGCCGCACAAACCAGCCAGGGGGCGAAAACCCGCGCCCTGGCTGGTTGGAATGCCGCAAGCCGACGGGCTAGTTCTTGCTCTTGTCGACCAGCTGGTTGGCGGCGATCCACGGCATCATCGAGCGCAGCTTCTCGCCGACCTGCTCGATCGGCAGCTCGGCATTGAGCCGGCGCCGGGCGTGCATCGACGGGTAGTTGGTGTTGCCTTCCTGAATGAACATCTTGGCGTATTCGCCGCTCTGGATGCGCTTCAAGGCATTGCGCATCGCTTCACGGGACTGCTCGTTGATGATCTCCGGGCCGGTCACGTATTCGCCGTACTCGGCATTGTTGGAGATCGAGTAGTTCATGTTGGCGATGCCGCCTTCGTACATCAGGTCGACGATCAGCTTGAGTTCGTGCAGGCACTCGAAGTAGGCCATCTCCGGTGCGTAGCCGGCTTCGGTCAGGGTCTCGAAACCGGCCTTGACCAGCTCGACGGCGCCGCCGCACAGCACGGCCTGCTCGCCGAACAGGTCGGTTTCGGTCTCGTCCTTGAAGGTGGTCTCGATGATCCCGCTGCGCCCGCCGCCGATCGCCGCCGCGTAGGACAACGCCAGTTCCTTGGCGGAACCGGAGGCGTCCTGCTGGATGGCGATCAGGTCGGGAATGCCGCCGCCGCGAGTAAACTCCGAGCGCACCGTATGACCCGGCGCCTTGGGTGCAATCATGATCACGTCGAGATCATTGCGCGGAATGATCTGATTGTAATGGATGTTGAAGCCATGCGCGAAGGCCAGCGTGGCGCCCTGCTTGAGATTCGGCTCGATCTGCTGTTCGTAGATCGCCTTCTGGTTCTCGTCGGGGGCCAGCATCATGACCACATCGGCCTCGCGGCTGGCATCGGCGACGGTGGCCACCTTGAGCCCGGCCGACTCGGCCTTGTCGGCCGATGATGAGCCCTCGCGCAGCGCCACGGTGACCTCGACGCCGGATTCCTTGAGGTTGTTGGCGTGGGCATGGCCCTGCGAGCCGTAGCCGACGATGGCGACTTTCTTGGCCTGAACCAGCGACAGATCGCAATCTTTATCGTAATAAACGCGCATGGCGTACTCCGCAATTCGTTGAGTAGGGGGTTGTGTCAGCGTTGATGGCCTGCCGTCTAGCGCGGCGTGGTCAAACATTGAGGGTACGATACGGCAGACATTGCATTGCGTAAAACGCTATATTTGCAATACCACGATTCACTAAATGAAATACCAACATGGATCTACGCCCACTGCGTCATTTTCTGGCGCTGGCCGAAACGCTGCACTTCGGTCGCGCCAGCGACGCCTGCCACGTCAGCCCATCGACGCTCAGTCGCAGCTTGCGCCAGCTCGAGACCCGCCTCGGCGTGCGCCTGATCGAGCGCGACAATCGCACCGCCTATCTGACTCGCGAAGGTAGGCTATTTCAGCAATACGCGCGAGACGCCCTCGAGCAGTGGGCGGCGCTGCGCCAGACCCTGATGGAGGAAGCCGGCGAACTGGCCGGCGAGATCAGCATCTACTGTTCGGTAACGGCGAGCTACAGCTTTCTCTATGAACTACTCAGCGAATTCCGCCTGCGCCATCCGCGCATCGAACTCAAGCTGCACACCGGCGACCCGGCCGATGCGATTGCCCGCATCCTGGGTGGCGACGAGGACATGGCGATCAGCGCCCGCCCCGAGACACTGCCGGCACCGCTCGCCTTCAAGCCGATCGCCACCTCGCCACTGGTGTTCATCGCCCCCCGCGAGGCCACGGATTGGCTGCCGGCGGAGATCCAGCCGCCGCTGGCCGCGGCCTGGGCGGACACGCCGATGATCCTTTCGGAGTCGGGGCTGGCCCGCGAGCGTACCGACGCCTGGTTCCGCAGCCTCGGCATCAAGCCGCGCATCTACGCCCAGGTCGCCGGCAACGAGGCGATCGTCAGCATGGTCGGGCTGGGATTCGGCGTCGGCGTGGTGCCGCAGATCGTGCTCGACAATAGTCCGCTGGCCGATCGCGTACGCACGCTCGACGTCAGCCCTCGGCTCGCGCCTTACGACGTGGGACTCTGCGTGCTCGACAAGAAACTGCGCACCCCGCTGATCCATGCGCTGTGGACCCAGGTAGCCGATGCGCCCCGTCAGGCCGACGCCTGAGCGCGGCGCTACCGCCTGTCCACCCAATCGGGATAGAGGGGAGCCATTAGGCTCCGCCCCTCCCACACCACCCGGCATGCGGGTCCGCACCGGGCGGTTCGAGAAGTTGAGGTCATGAGAGACGCGGCACGCCCAACCGGTCAAAGTAGGCAATCGTCAGCACATTGTGAATAGCAGACCGACTATTATGCCACCAGCGGCGACTCAGGGCCGCCACCGATCGTGCAACCCAGGGACTCGCGCCAAGGCGCAATAGCTCCCGGTGGATAGTCTTTCCCCGCCGCCACTGTTTTAGGTGTAGGGCTCTCAGGCGACGGCGCAACCACTCATCCAGTGATCGCCAGATGCGTGGCGTTTGCGCCAACCTGAAGTATCCCTTCCACCCCAACAGGTAGCTGCGGAGCTTTTCCACGACCTGCGTAATGCTGCGTCCTCCGTTGCGTCGGGTCAGTTGCCTGACCCTCCGCTTGAACGTCTGCAACGCTTTCGCTGATACCGTGCGCCGGACATCTCCGTCCCTCGTTTGCCACAAGGCATAGCCAAGGAACTTGCGCCCGAACACGCGAGTTACCGCGCTTTTGGATTCGTTGATCTTCAAGCGCAGTCTGTCGTAGTAACGCCGCAACAGAGCCATCACCCGCTCGCCCGCTTTGTGACTGCGCACGTAAACGTTGCAGTCATCGGCGTAACGGGCAAAGCGATGCCCTCGGCGTTCCAGTTCCCGATCCACCTCGTCCAGCAGAACGTTAGCCAGTAACGGCGACAACGGCCCGCCTTGCGGCGTCCCCTCTACTCGCCGGATGGTCACGCCGCCATCCATAATACCCGCATTCAGGTACGCGCGAACCAACCGGACAACGCCGGCGTCGTTCACGCGTTTCTTCAGGCGGTCGATCAGGATGTCGTGGTTGACCCGGTCGAAGAATTTCGACAAGTCGACATCCACCACGACGTGGCAGCCCTGCTGGACGTAGCGTTGTGCAGCCAGTATGGCATCGTGTGCCCGGCGGCCCGGGCGGAAGCCGTAGCTGTGTTCGCTGAAGGTCGGATCGATCCGAGGTTGCAGCATTTGCAGCAGTGCTTGTTGAATCAGACGGTCGGTCACGGTGGGAATACCCAACTCCCGCTCACTGCCGTCCGGTTTGGGGATGCCTACCCGACGAACCGGCTGTGGCCGATAACGACCTTCCAGCAGCTGTTGCCGGAGATCGGGCCAGGCCCATCGCAGGTATTCGGCTGTCTGGGCAATGTCCAGACCGTCGATACCCGCCGCTCCCTTGTTGGCCTTCACGCGCTTCCATGCCCGCTGCATATTCTCTCGTGCGAACGCCTGTTCAAGCAGGCTTCGCCCTGCGCCCTTCGATTCTTGTCGCGGGGTAAGCGCCGTTAAACCGACCCACTTGCCCTAACCGTATTGAGCCACTTTTTTTGAAGCGGGCAGCGTCGCGTTCCAGGGCAAGAGTGTTTCGAGTTGTTCGAGGGTAACCGCATCGGCTATGTGCGTTAGCACATGGTGAATATAAGCGGATGGCTCCAGGCCGTTGGCCTTGGCGGTTTCGATCAGCGAGTAACAGGTGGCACTCGCTTTAGCCCCTTGCGGGGTATCGGCGAACAGCCAGGCCTTCCTTCCGACCGCAAATGGTCGGATGGCGTTTTCTGCCAGCACGTTGCTGATCTGCAAGTCGCCGCGCTCGCAGTAGCCAACCAGGGTGTCCCACTGGTTGAGGGTATAATCAATGGCCTTGCGGGTGAGCATGCCTTTCATCACCTTGGGGGCATTTTTCTCCAACCAGGCCTTGAAGGCGTTCAGTAGCGGCAGGCTTTTTTCCTGGCGCACCCGGTAACGCTCGGCATCACTCAGCGCCTGCGCCGCTTTTTCAACCGCGTACAGCTTGCGGATATGGCTCAGGGCCACATCGGCTTTTGACGGCTGGCCTTTCTTGCCCTTGGCCGGCGCGGCTCGGGACGCTTCCACGAACTTGCGTCGGGCATGATCCCAACATCCGATTCGGCTCAGATTATTGTCACGGCACACCTTGCCATAGCCGGAGTAGCCATCGGCTTGCAGAATGCCCTGGAAGTCATCCAGCAGGCGCACCGGTACCTTGCCACCTCGTGAGGGGTCATACTCGAACAGAACCGAGGGTTTTCCCGGTGGACCACCCCGGGTGACCCACATCCATTTGTCGGATTGGGCTGTCTTGCCGTCTTCCTTGAGTACCTGGATCCGGGTTTCATCCGCCTGCAGGTAATCGCTGCTGTTCTGGGTTTCCCGCATCAGGTTGATCAGCGGCTGGAACACGTTGTCCAGTCGGATGATCCAGTGGGCCATGCTGGTTCGGCTGACTTCGTGGCCCAGGCGTTTGAGCATCTGCTCCTGTCGGTATAACGGTAGCCCGTCGGCGTACTTGGAGGTGATGAGGTAGGCCAGCAACGAGGGGGTGGCGATGCACTTGCCCAGCGGGTGAGCCGGACGGGCTGCCGCCACCATGCGTTCCTCACCCTCCTGCTCGAACACCGCCTTTTCCTGCCAGTACTCCAGCACTTTCAACTGGGCCGGGATGAATTCCAGCTCTTCCTTCACTTTGGTGAAGAAGGCCTTGCTGGCACCGGCTTTCTCTTCGTCACTGAGGGTCAGCTCAATACGCTCACGCAGCAGTTTGTCACAGAAGCCGCGTTGGCGGCGCTTTCGTGACCGGCGGGGCGCTTCTTCCTCGGCCTCGTCGGCCAGGTCATCGCGGAGTTCATCAATCTCAACTTCCAGCTCGGCTTCATCAAACAGCATGATCTGATGGGGCTGCTTTTCACTACTGGCCGCGAATTGCTGGATCTTTTTATGTCGCAGTAGCTCTTCAAGGATCTCGATGCGGGCGTCCCGGCTCTGGATGGCCTGATCGCGCTGCTCCAGTGCTGATGCCTGAGATTTCAGCCTGGCCTGCTGGTTCAGAAAGGCTTCTTCTTTCGAGGCGAGTCGCTGCTGAAGATCACTGATAACAGTCGCCATTTCAGCGGCAGAGAGGCTGCTGAAATCAGGAGTTGAAGAGGCGTTATCAGGCGTTGTTTTCATAACGGAATTATAGCAAAAACAACGATCTGTAGCACGTAAAAAGTGCTATCCCACGCTCTCGTAATGCAGGGTTTTGTGCCCTCGCAACAGGGTAATGTCATACCCGTCCAGCAACCAGTTGATCTGCTCGCCAGTCAGCGGCATCAGGTCATCCGACGGGCCAGGCCACTTGAATCGCTCCTCGGCCAGGGCCTTGTAATACAGCACAAAGCCATTGTCTTCCCACATCAGACACTTGATCTTGTTCCGCTGCCGGTTAGTGAAGGCATAGAAGGCGCCGGAGAACGGGCTGTGCCCCAGCTCCTGTTCAACGATCAGGGCCAGGCCGTTGGCCTGCTTGCGGAAGTCGACCGGGGTGCGATACAGGTAAATCTCCGGCAAGTCCCACGAGGGACGCAGATACCGGTTTCGCATCACAACTGCCTCAGAACCGCGCCCAGCAACTCGATGTTGCCAGCGTGCAGGCCGGTCACCGATACGCCGCCAGGCAACGAGACGGTCAGGCCGTCCGTGGCCTCCGATCCGGAGACCGGGGCTACCCGGGCAAATCCCGAAGGTGCGGCATCATCCGGCACCCCATGGGTCAGCTTCTTGCGCCAATAGACAAACCGACAGTAGGTCAGTGACTGTTGCTTGCAGTAGGCCATTCCAGACAGTCCGGATGCCTGCCACTGCGTGATGTGCTGTTGCCAAAGTTGTTCGCGTTCGTGGGTCATGCTGATTCCCTCCTGCGGTTGATGAGGGAATCAGTGTGTTAAATATGGGGATGGGGGTGTAGGTGCTGATTTATTGGCGCTTACCCCCGAACACAGGCTGTCCGGGACTCACGCGCGCCCCAGCTTTCTCGCGCACCCACAAAAAAAAGCCCCCGGGGTGTCCC